>NZ_JACUZS010000019.1:0-468 GCF_014851465.1 Achromobacter sp. ACM04 | reverse complement strand
GGAGAGGAAGGGAAAGAGGAGAAAAGGAAAGAAAGAGGGGAGGGAGGAAGGAAGGGGAAGGCAAAAGGGGAAGAAGAGGGAGGAAAAGAAGGAGAGGAAAGAGAAGGGAGAGAAGAGGAAGGGAAGAGGAAGAAAGAAGAAGAAGGGGAAAGAAGAGGGAAGAAAGGAGGGGGAGGGGAGAAAAGGGGGAAGGAAGGAGAGGGAGGAGGAGGGAAGAAGGAGGAAAGAAGAGAAAGGAAGGGAAAGAGAAAAGAAAAAAGGGAAGGGAGGAGGAGGGAGGAGGGAGAAGGGAAGAGGAGAGGGGGAAAAAGGGAGGGAGGAAGAGAAGGGAAGAGGGAAAGGAGGGGAAAGAGAGGAGGAGAGAAGCGGAGACGGGGGAGAAAAGGGCGCGGAAGGGGGGGAGACCAGCAAGGGGGAAGAGAGAAAAAAAGGGAGGACCGGAGTGAAGTCCTTGACAGGGTCGTAGGG
>NZ_JACUZS010000018.1:0-482 GCF_014851465.1 Achromobacter sp. ACM04 | reverse complement strand
AAGAAGGGGGAGGAGGGAAGAAGAAGGAGGAAAAAGGAGGGAGAAAGGAAAAAAAGGAAAAGGGGAAGAGGAGGGAAGGAGGAAAAAAGAGGGAAAGGGGAGGAGAGGAAGGAGGAGGAGGAAAAGAAGAGGAAGGAGGGAGAAGAGAAGGGAAGAAAGAAGGGGGGAGAGAAGAAGAGAAAAAGGGAAGGGGAGAAGGAAAAGAAGGAGGAAGGAAAGAGAAAGAGGAAAGAGGAGGAAGGACGAAAGGGAAAGAGAGGACGGAGGATGCAAGGGAAGAAAGGAATCAGGGAGGGGGGGAGGGAGAGAAAGAGAAAGGGAGAGAGGAGAAAGAGGAAGAGAGAGAAGAAGGAAGGGAAGGGAGAAAGAAAGAGAGAAGAAAGGAAGGGAGAGAGAGAGAAAGAGGAGAAGAAAAAGGGGAGGAGGAGAAAGAGGAAAAAAGGGGGAAGAAGGAAAAAGGAAGGGGAGGAAAAGAAAAAAGT
>NZ_JACUZS010000017.1:0-484 GCF_014851465.1 Achromobacter sp. ACM04 | reverse complement strand
AACCCCCGAAAGGGTCGAGTCATACGTCGCTACTCAAAGGAAGTGAGGTATGTGCTTAGACTTGACATCTAAGGTACTTCACTTCTAGTGAGCACTTGATTTCATTGTGCTTGTGACCGAAGTCACTGTGCACTCGCATCAAGCGCCCACACTTATCGGTTGTTTAATTGTTAAAGAGCGGTACTACTAAATTCTGTACTACTTACTGCCTGCTCGCTTCGCTACGCCGCTTTCGCCGGCGCCGCGTTGTTTGCAGCAGAGAAACGAGATTATGAAGAAGTTTTTTTCGCTTGTCAAGTCAGCGTCACATACTGCGTTTCGCTTTCTTGCTTGCGACCTCTTCAGGCCCGCCTCTCTTCTTAGCAGCTATCGAAATATCAGGGTTAACCCTAAGTTTTCGGCAACTGCCAAGCCCAAGACTATAACACGATTTTTGCAGATTGTGCAACTGGCTTTTGCCTAACTTGCTGCAATCCTTGCAATA
>NZ_JACUZS010000016.1:0-572 GCF_014851465.1 Achromobacter sp. ACM04 | reverse complement strand
CGTCACCATCAACGGCCACACCGATGGCGTGCCCGGCGTGACCGTCCCCGACGCCAACGGCGCCGATGCCGGCAACGTCAGCATCGCCGAGAACGCCACGCAGCCGGTCACCGGCGAACTGACCGTCACCGCACCGGAAGGCCTGGCTACCGTCAAGATCGGCGGTACCACCCTCACCGTGGCCGAACTCCAGGCGCTGGGCACCACCCCGGTCGTCGTCAACGGCACCGAAGGCAAGCTCACGCTGACTGGCTACGACCCCGCCACCGGCAAGATCACCTATAGCTACCAGCAGGACGGGACGGCCAAGAACCACACTGCCGGCGACGACTCCGTCACCGACAAGTTCACCGTCACCGTCACCGATGCGGCCAACCAGGTCAAGTCCGACGACCTGGTCGTGCTCATCACCGACACCGCTCCGGAAGCCAAGCCCGACACCGCTTCCGTCACGGAAGACACCGCACTGACCGCCTCCGGCAACGTCATCAGCGGCACCGGCGCCGACACCCTCGGCGCGGACGTCACCAATGTCGTGGGCGTGGCCAAGGGCACGGTCCCCGCCGGCCAGA
>NZ_JACUZS010000015.1:0-624 GCF_014851465.1 Achromobacter sp. ACM04 | reverse complement strand
AGCAGCTCAAGGACACCTTCACCTACACGATCCGTGATGCCGACGGCGACGTCAGCACCACCACCATCACCGTCACCATCAACGGCCACACCGATGGCGTGCCCGGCGTGACCGTCCCCGATGCCAACGGCGCCGATGCCGGCAACGTCAGCATCGCCGAGAACGCCACGCAGCCGGTTACTGGCGAACTGACCGTCACCGCACCGGAAGGCCTGGCCACGGTCAAGATCGGCAACGTCACCCTCACCGTGGCCGAACTGCAGGCGCTGAGCCCGACCACCCCGCGCGTCATCACCGGCACCGAAGGCAAGCTCACGCTGACTGGCTACGACCCGGCCACCGGCAAGATCACCTATAGCTACCAGCAGGACGGTACCTCGAAGGATCACACCGCCGGCGACGACTCCGTCACCGACAAGTTCACCGTCACCGTCACCGATGCGGCCAACCAGGTCAAGTCTGACGACCTGGTCGTGCTCATCACCGACACCGCTCCGGAAGCCAAGCCCGACACCGCCTCCGTCACGGAAGACACCGCACTGACCGCCTCCGGCAACGTCATCAGCGGCACCGGCGCCGACACCCTCGGCGCGGACGTCACCAATGTCGTGGGCGTGGCCAAGG
>NZ_JACUZS010000014.1:0-713 GCF_014851465.1 Achromobacter sp. ACM04 | reverse complement strand
TTTACCAGAAGTAGTTAGCCTAACCGCAAGGGGGGCGATTACCACGGTAGGATTCATGACTGGGGTGAAGTCGTAACAAGGTAGCCGTATCGGAAGGTGCGGCTGGATCACCTCCTTTCAGAGCTTAAGTGCTCGTGTTAAGCGTCCACTCTTATCGGTTGTTTGATATAGCTGGGATCAGTTGCAGGCTTGGGTCGAGGGAATCTTCCCTGGGTCTACAGCTTTCCTGACTGCTGATCCGAAAAGGTTTTTGGGTCTGTAGCTCAGTCGGTTAGAGCACCGTCTTGATAAGGCGGGGGTCGTTGGTTCGAATCCAACCAGACCCACCAAGTATTCTGCGTATGCGGGATATGGGGGTGTAGCTCAGCTGGGAGAGCGCCTGCTTTGCAAGCAGGATGTCATCGGTTCGATCCCGTTCACCTCCACCAAGTACCTAATCACCTGGTGATGTAGAGGCTAACTCATAGTGTCGTTGAAACGGCCTTATGAGTTAGGTTTTACCTGACAGCTATATTTGTTCTTTAACAATCTGGAAGAAGCACAACGAAATGTGCTCATCGAGTAATCAGCTTGCTGATGAAGATGGGTACGGGTTGTGATTGCATTAATTTTGTTCCAAGTTCTCAAGACTGGGGTGAATAACCTCAGACTGCTTTGAAACTTATGAACGGCACAAACGCTAATACTCAGGTCCTATAGCCTACAGCGTTATA
>NZ_JACUZS010000013.1:0-782 GCF_014851465.1 Achromobacter sp. ACM04 | reverse complement strand
TTCGTATTTCTTAACCCCCGAAAGGGTCGAGTCATACGTCGCTACTCAAAGGAAGTGAGGTATGTGCTTAGACTTGACATCTAAGGTACTTCACTTCTAGTGAGCACTTGATTTCATTGTGCTTGTGGCCGAAGCCACTATGCACTCGCATCAAGCGCCCACACTTATCGGTTGTTTAATTGTTAAAGAGCGGTACTGCTAAATTCTGCACTACTTACTGCATCTTGCCGCCAACTTGGCGCTTCGCCGCTTACGCGACGTCGCTGCATCAGCAGCAGAGAAACGAGATTATGAAGGAGTTTTTAGCGCTTGTCAAATCGTTGTCGCTTTTGTTTGAGTTTTTCAACTCATCTCCAGCATCAAGACCTGACAACTTACCGCCTGGACCCCTTCAGGTCCGCCAGGACAACGTCCCGGCTTTTCGCTTCCCTTAGCAGCTATCGGAATGTCGGGGTATACCCTGATATTTCGGTAGCAGCCAAGCCGCAAACTATAACATCTTTTTTGCAGTTCATGCAGCTGGCTTCTGCCTAATCTGCATCTTCTACTGCAAAACCGCTGTTTTGCTGGATCTCTCCATCTTTACCGCGGCTGAGAACTCAAGGCTCTCACTTATATATAAAGACAAACCCCCGCAGGGTAACCTGCGGGGGTTTGCGGAATAAAAGCTTGACGATGACCTACTTTCACAGACGTCCGTCCACTATCATCGGCGCAAAGTCGTTTCACTGTCCTGTTCGGGATGGGAAGGAGTGGGACCAACTCGCTATGGTCGTCAAGCG
>NZ_JACUZS010000012.1:0-897 GCF_014851465.1 Achromobacter sp. ACM04 | reverse complement strand
ATGGACGGCGCGATCCTGGTCGTGTCGGCCGCTGACGGCCCGATGCCGCAAACCCGCGAACACATCCTGCTGTCGCGCCAGGTTGGCGTGCCGTACATCATCGTCTTCCTGAACAAGGCTGACATGGTTGACGACGCCGAGCTGCTCGAGCTGGTGGAAATGGAAGTCCGCGAACTGCTGTCGAAGTACGACTTCCCGGGCGACGACACCCCGATCGTGAAGGGTTCGGCCAAGCTGGCGCTGGAAGGCGACAAGGGCGAACTGGGCGAACAGGCCATCATGGCTCTGGCCGCTGCGCTGGATTCGTACATCCCGACGCCCGAGCGCGCCGTGGACGGCACGTTCCTGATGCCGGTTGAAGACGTGTTCTCGATCTCGGGTCGCGGCACCGTGGTGACCGGCCGTATCGAACGCGGCGTGATCAAGGTCGGCGAAGAACTCGAAATCGTCGGTATCGTTCCGACGGTCAAGACGACCTGCACGGGCGTGGAAATGTTCCGCAAGCTGCTGGACCAAGGTCAAGCCGGCGACAACGTGGGCATCCTGCTGCGCGGCACCAAGCGTGAAGACGTCCAGCGCGGCCAAGTTCTGGCCAAGCCGGGCTCGATCACCCCGCACACCGACTTCACCTCCGAGGTGTACATCCTGTCCAAGGAAGAAGGCGGCCGTCACACCCCGTTCTTCCAAGGCTATCGTCCCCAGTTCTACTTCCGCACGACGGACGTGACGGGCACGATCGAACTGCCGGCCGACAAGGAAATGGTTCTGCCGGGCGACAACGTGGCCATGACGGTCAAGCTGCTGGCCCCCATCGCCATGGAAGAAGGCCTGCGTTTCGCCATCCGTGAAGGCGGTCGTACCGTCGGCGCCGGCGTCGTCGCCAAGATCCTGAAGTAA
>NZ_JACUZS010000011.1:0-1049 GCF_014851465.1 Achromobacter sp. ACM04 | reverse complement strand
GGCGTGGCCAAGGGCACGGTCCCCGCCGGCCAGAACGTCACCGGCAACGTCAACACCGCCGTCAACGGCGAGTACGGCAAGATCGTCCTCAAGGCCGACGGCACCTACACCTACGAGCTGAACAACAACGATCCGCGCGTGAACGCGCTGCTCGATGGACAGCAGCTCAAGGACACCTTCACCTACACGATCCGTGATGCCGACGGCGACGTCAGCACCACCACCATCACCGTCACCATCAACGGCCACACCGATGGCGTGCCCGGCGTGACCGTCCCCGATGCCAATGGCGCCGATGCCGGCAACGTCAGCATCGCCGAGAACGCCACGCAGCCGGTCACCGGCGAACTGACCGTCACCGCACCGGAAGGCCTGGCCACCGTCAAGATCGGCAACGTCACCCTCTCTGTGGCCGACCTGCAGGCGCTGGGCACCACCCCGGTCGTCGTCAACGGCACCGAAGGCAAGCTCACGCTGACTGGCTACGACCCGGCCACCGGCAAGATCACCTATAGCTACCAGCAGGACGGGACGGCCAAGAACCACACCGCCGGCGACGACTCCGTCACCGACAAGTTCACCGTCACCGTCACCGATGCGGCCAACCAGGTCAAGTCCGACGACCTGGTCGTGCTCATCACCGACACCGCGCCCGAAGCCAAGCCCGACACCGCTTCCGTCACGGAAGACACCGCACTGACCGCCTCCGGCAACGTCATCAGCGGCACCGGCGCCGACACCCTCGGCGCGGACGTCACCAATGTCGTGGGCGTGGCCAAGGGCACGGTCCCCGCCGGCCAGAACGTCACCGGCAACGTCAACACCGCCGTCAACGGCGAGTACGGCAAGATCGTCCTCAAGGCCGACGGCACCTACACCTACGAGCTGAACAACAACGATCCGCGCGTGAACGCGCTGCTCGATGGACAGCAGCTCAAGGACACCTTCACCTACACGATCCGTGATGCCGACGGCGACGTCAGCACCACCACCATCACCGTCACCATCAACGGCCACACCGATGGCGTGCCCGGCGTGACCGTCCCCGA